>NZ_JBIVMZ010000003.1:0-37544 GCF_044753355.1 Streptomyces sp. NPDC088400
CACTCCGCGTTCGTCAACGCCCCTCGTCCAGTCACATGACCGAGCCTGGACCCGCACACCAAGCCCTGTCACCAGATCCGAGAAACAGAACCTAGGCCTGAGGCCTTTCGGTGGGGCTGAACTCGTCGCCCGCCGGACGGTCGTAGCGGCGGAGAACGAGGAATCGGCGGGCCGGGTCGTGACCGAAAAGGCGCGCAATATGTAAAATATGGAACAAATTGACCATCGCGCTGCCTCCTGTGCTGTCTGCCCGTGCCGTACGTGGACCGACGTCATGCTGAACGCTCCAGCCGGACACGGGTTTCGGGCCCGCCCGTTCGGCCGCCAACCTCCGCAGCACTCGGGCATGGGTCGTATCAACCGCGCGGGTCTTCTCACGAAGTGCTTCGAGAGCGGCCTGGCCGTCGCCGAATGCGGCTTCCGGCTTCCGCAGCGCGGACTCTCGTTCTGCCGGTCGATCTTCGCCTGGAACTCCGGGTCGACGGCACGCGCGGACCAGAGGCCAGCTCGCTGCTCTTCATTTCGTGCGGGCCACTCAACAACCGCGGCAAGGTGCCTCCTTGTGTCAGAGGTGGCCGCTACCGTCGGGAAGTAGGGGGGCGACGTTTTGATCGGCTGCCCTGAATCGGCTGCGGGGCGGGTGGGCGTCTCGCAGCGGTGGAGCTGGAGGTCGTATGGCCCTGGACAAGCGTCAAGTGCAGACAGCGGTGACCGGTGACGCGGACTCGGAGTCGCCGGTGGTCCTGCCGATGGAGGCAATCGAGCTGGATCAATTCCGGCGGGTGCACGTCGGTGTGACCTATTGGTGTGGGACGTGGCTGGGCGGGTGTGGGCATCAGCTGACGACAAAGCTGTACGTCGACCGGGCCTGCCACTTCGCCCATCGGCCGAATGCCGCTGACCCCTCCCCTTGCGGCAGGAAGTCCTCCGGGGTCGCCAGCGCGGATCACCTTTACATCAAGCAGGACCTGCTCCGCTGGTTTGCCGAACAGGATCGTCACGCCACCGCCGAGATTCGGCGCGCAATGGATGGCACGGTCGCCGGATCGGTCCTCTTCACCCCGCAGGATGGTGCCGGGCTTCGGGTACTGCTCTCTGACGACCATCGTGACCAGTTGGCCACCTACAACGCCGCCCGTGTCCTGGTCGCCGAGAACCTCGCGGAAGACCTGGCCGTGCCGCTGGCCCGCCACGGGTACATCAACCTCATCAGGTGTGTCCCCGACGGCACCCGCCGACGTGTCGAGGTCGGCACCAAAACGCACACTGCCGTGACCTGGTACGAGCCGAGCGAATGCGAACTGACTCCGGACGGCCTGTCCACCCCGGCAGTGGAGGAGATCCGTCGGCTGCGCGAAACCCGGTGCCCCATCGGCCTCCGAACGCCGACACCGGCCGCCCCGACGGCCGCAACAGCGGTCATCGGAGGCGCGGCCAGCGACCCTCGCTCTGGATACGACCGGGACGCCGTCATGCACGACCTCGAACAGGCCGTCGCCGAAGGGCGCAGTGTGACGAGGCTACGGCTGCGCCTGGAACGTGCCGAAGCCGCCACACGTGCGGGAGCAACCCTCCAGGAGAACGAACTCATGCGCGCCGCCGGTGACGTACTGCTTCGCCTGGAGCGCGGAGTCGGCGTGCGGCCCAGCCTCGTTTCCCAGCGGACGGCCTCGAAACCGCGCTCACGACCCCGCAAAGGAACCAGCTCCGCAGCTCCCCGGATCATCATGCCGAAGCTGCACACCAGGCCCGTCAGCACCGGCAGTCCGAAACCGGCGAAGGACCGGCCGAGTGCGGCAGAGCTTGAGGCCAAGGAGGCCGCGGCCACGCTCGCACGACTGGAGACGATTGCCGAACAGGACCGGGCACATGCCGCGAAGCTGAAACAGAGCACTGCTGCCGTCCGCGGGGCCCTGAAGAAAACCGCTCGCGAGCAGAGCACCTCTTCGTGGGCAACGCTGCGCAGCCGGCTCGGGTCTGCCGCGCTGCCCGGGCTGCAGCCCGGAGATCAGGCGGAACTTCTGTACCAGGTCGACCGGGACACTCCCTCGGACGAGCCACTGCTGTCGACGGTGCTCGCTGTCGCGGATCCCGGCATCCTTCCGGCATTCCGAAAGGCGGCCTCCCGCCTCGGTCTCGAACTGCCGGATGACCCGGGCGACCTCCGCGATGTCCTCGAAGCCGATGTCCAGTCACTGCATGACCTGTGGCGACACCGATAGCGCCCTGCCCGCAGCAGCAGCAGCGCCAGCGGATCGGGCGTGGTCAGGTGTCCCCGCCACTACCCAGTTCGTCGTCCGCGAGCAAGTACAAGCTGTCATCGAACACGGTCAGGACCACCACGACCATCACGGCGTGAGCCACCACGTACTCGATCAACACCCCCGGGGCGACCTGCGCCTTCCGGTTGTCCTCGTGAGTACCGATGGGCGCCGTGGCCTTGTGATACGGGTCGCGGGCGAGGACTGCGAGACCGCGATCCAGAAGTATGCGCCGCTCAGGAGAGAGCTGCGCGACTACTTCCGCGCACTCAACCGTATACGTGACCCGAAACCCGTCCATGGCCACAGCCTAGCCAGCAGGCCGCCCGGCGGGTACCAGCGCTGCGCCCGCCGCAGGTTCACACGGCCCGACTCCGGAGCAAAGCTGACGGGCAGCGGCCGGCGCTCGGGCGCGAGCGCAATCGCTCTTCGGTAGCTCAAGGACGCGGGGAGCGGCGCCGAGAGCGTCGAGGTTCTTCTGCCAGGCGGCTGAGGTGCTGCGTGGTGCAAGGCCCGGTGAGTAATTGTCAAGAGTTGTGGATGGTGGCTCGGTTGGTGCGGACGGCGGCCTGTCTCAGCTCCGCGGCTGCCAGGAAGGCGTGCGGGGATATCCCGAGTCGGGTGCTCCACTCCGCAGCGGCTGCGGTCAGGTGATCCGGGACGAGGACACCGCCGATGTCGATCAGGATCGCGGACCGGTTCACGCGGCCACCGCCTCGGGGCGCTCGACCAGCCGGCCGCGTTCGAAGCGGGCTGCGGCCCTCACGAGGGCGACGAGGTGGGGTGCGTTCACGGCCCGCCAGCGGGCCTGGGCGGACTCGACCAGCTTGAACACCATCGCGAGGGCTGCGGCCGCGCTGCCGGCCCCCCGGGTGACCTTCGTCCGCAGCCGGACCGTCGCGAACGTCGACTCGATCGGGTTGGTCGTGCGCAGGTGAATCCAGTGCTCGGCCGGGAAGTCGTAGAACGCCAGCAGTTCCTCGACGTCGTCGGTGAGCTTCTTCACCGCCTTGGGCCACTTCGCGCCGTAGGCATGCGCGAAGGCGGTGACCGCCTTGAGCGCGTGCTCGCGGTCCTCGGCGTTGTAGATGTCCTGCAGGGCCTTGCGGGCACCTGGCTGGGCCGACTTCGGCAGCGCGTTGAGCACATTGGCCGTTTTGTGAACCCAGCACCTCTGGTGCCGGGCTTCGGGGAAGACCTCGGCCAGGGCCTTCCAGAAGCCGAGCTCGCCGTCGCCGACGGCGAGCACGGGCGCACGCATGCCGCGGCGGGCGCAGTCGCGCAGCAGGTCGGCCCAGGATTCGGCGGACTCGCGGTAGCCGTCGGCCATCGCGATCAGTTCCTTGGTGCCGTCGGCGCGCACGCCCATCAGCACCAGGACGCAGGACTTCGCCTCGGCCAGGCGGATACGCAGGTGGATGCCGTCGGCCCAGACGTAGACGTAGTCGGATCCGGCCAGGTCGCGCTCGCCGAACGTCTTGTGGTCGGCCTGCCACTGGGTAGTGAGGCGGGTGACGGTGGCCGGCGAGAGACCGGCCGAGCTGCCCAGGAACTGCTCCAGCGCGGGCACGAAGTCACCGGAGGACAGGCCGTGCAGGTAGAGCAGCGGCAGCACCTCGCTGATCTTCGGGGACTTCCGTGCCCAGGGTGGCAGGATCGCCGAGGAGAAGCGCTTTCGCTCCCCGGTGGTCTCCTCGATGCACTTGTCGTTCACCCGCGGGGCCTTCACCTCCACCGCCCCGGCGGCCGTGGTCACCGACCGGGGCTGGTGATAGCCGTTGCGCACCACCAGACGACGGCCCTGGTCGTCCCGATGATCAGCCAACTCGGCTATGTAGGCATTGACTTCGGCTTCCAGGGCGGCGGCGAGCATCCGCCTCGCCCCTTCACGGACGATCTCGTCGATCAGGGAGCCGTTCGGGGTGCTGCCGTCGGCATTGATTACGCTGAGCACGGGCGTGCCTTCCCGACCCGCGCTGCGAACGCGGGCCTACTCGGTGACCATCACAGGATCAATCGGGAAGGTACGCCTTTCGCGTCCAACCCGAGGTTGATCCACAGGTCTTGAGCATTGCTCAAAGCGATCGGCACCCGCCTCCGCACCCGGCCACGCCACCGCGTCCGGCCTGGTCATCTTCATCGAGGACCACTACAACCACAGACGCCTACGCAGGCCCCCAGAGGAGGTGCACAGGGCGGGTGTCTTCGGCGCACAAGACGGCGCGGCTCACCGGGCTGCCTCGTAGCGGTCGACGGGCTCGGCGGCGAACGTCCCGTCATAGAGCTGTACATCGGTGAGTTCGAAGCGCTCACGGTGGCCCCTGGTGAGCCAGGTGATGATGGTTCCGGGGGGCCGCGTGCTCGTCAGCTGTACGGGGCTGCCGTCGCCGGCAGACGTGCCAAGTAGTGTGTAGTGCTTAGCCTTTGCGCTTTGCGTCTCCGAGGTGCTCTGTGGGTGAGCGAGGAGTTCCGGAAGTGTGACGGTTGCGGGGGTCGTGGCGGTGGAGTCTCTGGCACGCTGTCGTCGCCAGGCCCGGAAGCACCACACCACGGTGCTGGCTATCGCGGCGGAGCCGAGGGCTCCCACGAGCTCCGGCAGGGCGGCGATGAGGATGTCCATGATCTGATGTCTCTCGTGTCGGGCAGGCCGTGCCTGGAGTTGGAGGATTTACTGACTCAAAGGCAATTCGAGGATCCACCTGCGACAAGCCTTCACAGGCAGGTTGGATGTTGTTCCGCCGACAACACGGGGTTGTTCGCGATAACCCGTGAAGGGGCGTCAGAAGTGACTGGGGCGAAACGGCCGGGCCGTCCGTGGGGGCCGGCCAAGGGGCCGTGCACCGAGATCGACGAACTCGTCGCTGTCGTCCGATCATGGCTGGACCAGGCCACCTTGAATGTTGCTCAGTTGCACGCCCGGCTCACCACCGAGCACTTCCACGACGGCACGGTTCCGGAACTCCGGAAGTTACGGGAGAGGCTCGCAGGCCAAGGACTGACCTGGGACCTGGTCGAGGCAGTCGCGGACGTGTGCTTTCGCCGGGAAGCCCAAGCCGTGACCGATGGCCGCCTGGAGCCTGCTCGTGTCCTGTGGGAAGCCGCTCGAACACACCCGACCGTGGTTGCGGCAGACGGCGAACCAGCGGTGTCCGCGCGAGATCTCTTGCAGGCCCAGGAACGAGCCCTCGGTGCGCTGGAAGAACTCAACCGAGTGAGACAGGCATTCGAGGCAAGTGAACGCGCGCGAAACCAGTCGCTGCAGGTCGCGACCGTTCTCTTCGCTCTTCTCGGGCAGACACAGGCCCATGTCTCTGAACTGACTCGCCGCCTGGACGCTTTGAACGCGGATCCGAATCCCGATGTGACGGACATAAGCTCGACGCGCCACCGTCTGGGACGCGCCAGAGCTCAAAAAGGGGATCTCGGTCTGCAACTTGCTCGCGCTGAGGCCGAAAGGGAGAAAGCTCAGACCCTGGCTGATGTCGCGGCGCGCCGGATTCTCGCGTTGGAGGCCGAGCTGCGAGCCCTGAGGGCTGCAGACATGCCTGGCACTCCGCCCGAGCCGGATCAGAGCGTTCATCTTCCTCGGCAGGTCCGTGGCGGATCCGATGAGGACAGTGCACTCGACCAGGTGGACGAAGCGCTCAAGAGGGCACGTCTCGTGCTCGACCGCGAGCACGAGACGGTGAAAGAGGCTGCGGATGAACTCGGGTGGCAGAGCACCGTCGGCGACCCTGGCGCGGTGAGCCGGGGGGACTTCACAGCTGGCGATCCGACCGGAACGGCCCCTGCCTGGAAGATCAATGGGACCCACGAATTCTTCGGAACAACCCCGAACAACTCCCGGACCAGGAGTGATGGTCCGGGGACAGACCTGGTGGTGAAGAGGGAATCCGACCGCATGCGGTTCGTCGGATCTGCGGCCCGGCGTATTTCCGGCGGCATGGACATCGACGAAGTCGTCCTTGCGCTCTGCAGGGCTACCGTGCCCACGTTCTCAGACACGATTCTCGTCTACCTTCGTGATCCGTTGCCGGTCGGTGACCAGCGGCCTCTGCGCCCGTTCGTACTGCGGTTCGGGCGTAGCGAGGGGAGGCCCTCCTTCTTGCTGGGCCCCGTGTCCGAACTGAGCGAGGTCCGCTCGGGAGGAGCGCTGTCGGAGGTGCTTCGAGGTGTGCGGCCGGTGCTAGGCGATCTTCCCGCGGTCGGCGCCGCGCTGTCCGAGCTACTGGGCGGGGACTTTCGTCCGCCCAGTGGGGATCGGGTGATTCTCGCGCCGCTCCGCGGTCGCCGCCGGGTGATCGGTGCCGCGGTCTTCGTGCGTGATCCGGGCAGGCATGCCTTCGTACCCGACGATCTGCAGGTGACGGCACAGCTCGCGACGCAGGCCGCTCTGGGGATCGACAAGGCGGTGTTGTACGGCCGCGAGGCGTTGATCGCGGACGAGCTCCAGCGCACCATGTTGCCGGAGAATCTGCCCCAGCCCGCGGGTGTGCGGCTGGCTTCGCGCTATCTGCCGGCCGCGGAGACTGCGCGGGTCGGCGGCGACTGGTACGACGCGATCCCTCTGCCCGGCAGCCGGGTCGCCCTGGTCGTGGGCGATGTCATGGGCCACTCCATGACATCCGCCGCGATCATGGGCCAGCTGCGGACTACGACCCAGACTCTGGCCGGGCTGGATCTGCCGCCGCACGAGGTACTGCACCACCTCGACGAGCAGGCGCAGCGGCTCGGCGCGGACCGGATGGCCACCTGCCTCTATGTGGTCTACGACCCGGTCGCCCACCGCATCACTATCGCCAACGCGGGCCACCCGCCACCCATCCTGCTGCACCCCGGCGGTTGGGCGGAGGTGCTGAAGGTGCCGCCCGGTGCGCCCATCGGCGTCGGCGGAGTCGACTTTGAATCGGTCGAACTGGGCGCTCCAACGGGTTCTGCGCTCTTCCTCTACACAGACGGCCTGGTGGAGAGCCGTATGAAGGACGTATGGACGGGCATTGAGCAGTTACGGAAGAGTCTGGCCGACAGCGGGCAGCGGGCCAGTCCCGACCAGTCGCCGCCGCTGGAGGCCCTCTGCGACGAAGCTCTCGGCATCCTCGACCCAGGCGACCGCGACGACGACATCGCGCTGCTCGCCGCCCGCTTTGAGGGCATTACCCCAAGCGATGTCGCCTACTGGTTCCTGGAGCCGGAGGACGCGGCACCGGGCCGTGCCCGCCGCCTCACCCGGCAAGCCCTCGCCCGCTGGGGACTCGAAGAGCTCTCCGACTCGTTGGAACTGCTCGTCAGCGAGGTCGTCACCAATGCTGTCCGGTATGCGAATCGGCCGGTGACCCTGCGGCTCCTGCGCACCGACGTGCTGCGCTGCGAGGTCGGCGACGACTCGCCGCAGCTCCCCCGGCAGCGCCGGGCACGGGACACGGACGAGGGTGGCTATGGCCTGTTCCTGGTGAATCGGCTCGCCCGGCGGTGGGGCGCGACCCGATTGTCCACTGGGAAGGTCGTCTGGTTCGAGCTCATGCTGCACCACGATGCAGCACTGCCCCCACACTGACGGCCTCCCCGCCTGCCCCTGGCAGAATACGGCCAGGAGTCCAGAGCAAGAAGACGGAGTGGCCGGCGTACAGCCGGGTGAAGGGCTGTACGCGCGGCGGTGGGAGCGGTGAACTGCCGTCCCTCATGGTCTTGAGCGCGGTGCCGGCCGGTGGCTGCACGGACCGAAGGGATAGGGAAGGCCGTCTCACAGGGCTTGGGCGCTGCTCGGGATCGACCTCGACTCTCTCGCTGGTGGGCCACTACCGTGTTCGCCAGGTCAGCCCATCGTCCGACCTCGTGTGGCCCGCACCACGTCACAACGAGAGCTCGCATGTTGATCGCCGAGAACCGACGTCGTCGGCCTGGGCAACCTCAGCCGCCTTGTTGGCAGCCGCGAGGACGCAGGTCTGCTCCGGGCGTGTCTCTGTCACCCAGGCCGACGGCTCCGGGCACAGGATGAGCCGCCCGGAATGCGGGGCGTTCGACATGGCGGTGATGTGCCCGGCCAGTTCAGAGGCGATGGCCGCCAGCCGATCCCGCAACATTGCGCCACCGGTCGCAAGTCCCAGGCCGACTCGCTGACCAGCGCGGCAATCGCGGCTGCGAGGCCTGTCAACTCGCCCCCGACGCGCCGCGCCGTCGAGGCATGGCCGGTGGATTCGAGATGGGCGAGGACGGCCGCCCCGGCACGATGGAGCGGGCTGGTGTCGCTCCATCGGGTGCGGGCTTCGCGGGCTGCGGGGTGGGCTGAGCCCTCACAGCTCGCGGATAAACCGAGTGGACGGACCGCCCTGCCCGGCAGGACGCGTCGCTCCGGGCTCGGTCAGCGCATGAGCGGCAGCGGTTTCCCATCGTGGAAGGCTCGGGTCAGAGGCCCGTCGACGACGACTTCCCACGCATGCTGGTCTGCGAACATCCGGTCAAGCTGCTGCTGGCATTCCTCGACCGCCAAGGGCCAGCCCCTCGCACCGCGTCGGGTATGCAATGCCTGTGGCACACGAACCCACCAGAGGTAATACGGGTCGCCGTCACTGCCGAAGGTTCCGTCGTCCCGGCTGCCCTCGTAGACGCATCCCAGATGCCCGGCGAAGTCGACCATCACCTTCCGGCTGTCCTCGGGCAGTTGGAAGGCCATGCCCTCCGAGTGGTAGGGCTCGCTGATCCGCTGTTCGGGGTCGTCGACACGGATCCGCCAGAGCACCCACTCGTATGCGGCCCAGGGATCTGTCCTGACGGCGCTGCAAGATGAAGTCATGATCCGCCTTCTCTCATGTTCACCGCGGGCTGCGGCACTCGGTACAACGACGGAGAATTCTGTGCGATGCGCGAGATCGGCGCCGGGCGTGAGTCGAGTCAGCAGTTCGGGTTCAGGGCCTTCGGTGCGTGGCCTGGTCTCCAGTTCTCTAGGACGGTGAAGGCACGTCTACTGCACACGCTCTGCGGCAGGTGCAGAGGGTGAAGCCGGCAGCGCCAGGGCGGTCGTCCGGGCCGCGCCGGGTGTCAGCGGCCGGCGTCCTTGTTCGGCTCGGTCTGTGGAACCGCCGATCAGGGCCGAGTGGTCGTCCGTTGGCTCGCTGCTGGGGCCGCACCCCTGATTGGCACGAATCATCCGGACCCGCAGCGGTATGCACGTCTGATCCGTGCAGGAGAGATTCGGCGACGGCCTCCAGAGAGCAAGCCTTATCGCAGGCCCCGGACAGGGTGTAAGGACGGTGACGGAGCCGATCCTGTAACGACGGTGGCCCCGGACACGAGAGCGGAGCCACCCGAACTCCGCCATGCCGGGGGTCGCCCCGCCCTCAAGACCAACCGGGGAACGTATGCCCACAGCCAACGGCTGTGTGAAGTCCCTGAGTTGACGTCCGCCCCTCTTTAGGGAGGGGCGGACGTCAATGAGTTTGAAGGCGTGATGTCTTCAGCAGGAACGGGCCTGGTGAGCCTGGGTGAGGGATCCAGCGCATGTCGAGGGCTTCGAGGGCGGCGAGCTCTTCAGCTCTGAGCTGGGCTACGTGCTGGCGTCGTGCCGCGATCCAGCGCCCCAGGTGGAGGCTGTAGCCGTTCTGCTCGTGCGTGTATCCGTGGGGGACGTCGAGGTGCTCGTGGCGGCGCCAGAACAGGTAGGCACTGTGCAGGCCCCTGCTGAAGGCATGTTGCGACGCCCTGCGGGGACGGCGCAGCAGGTAGGCGAGGGGGTGGTTCAAGGGCAGTGCTCCCAGCAGGTCCCATTGGGGGCGCGTCCGGGCCCAAACCGAAACCGGCGTCCTGGCTTTGATCGGTTCCTGGGGTTCCGGAAAGTCGACGGTCCTGGGCAAGGTGATACGCCTCCTGCAGCGACAGGACGGCAGCGAGGACTGGCTGATCGCGGAGCTCAACCCATGGCTGTACTCCGACCTGGAATCGCTGACCGCAGCGCTGTTCAGCGAGATCCGTGCCGCCCTGCCCAAGGAAGGACGCTGGTCGGAAGTCCGCCAGAGGATCGGTGGCTTCGGGCAAGCCATCAGCCCCCTGGGCAAGCTCACCGCGCTGGCCGGCCTGGACTCGGAGGGTCTGATCCAGGCGTTCAGCGACCGCATCACCGGCGACACCAGCGCCTCGGCCGCCAAACGAAAAGCCGAAGACGCCTTGCGGCAGGCGGGGCAACCCGTCCTGGTCGTCATGGACGACCTGGACCGCCTCACCCCCGACGAGCTGCTCCTTGTCTTCAAGCTGGTGCGCCTGGTGGGCCATCTACCCAACGTCTACTACCTGATCAGCTTCGACGAGCAGACGCTGCTGGACGTCCTGCAGCGCAGCGACCTCGTAGGAAACAGCGAAGGCAGGGCCCGCGAGTTCCTGGAAAAGATCATCCAGGTACGGCTCGACCTTCCCGCGTTCCGCGAACGCGACGCCGCCGCCGCCGCCATGAGCATCCGCGCCCTCAACGCCCTCCTGGACTCACACAGCCTGTCCATGACGCCAAGCGAGGAACGACGCTTCTCCGAGGCCTACTTCCGGCACCTGCAGGACAGGCTGCAGACGCCACGGGCCGTCAAACGCTACTTCGGACAGGCCGACGCCACCCTCAGCTCCCTCACCGGCAACGTGGACCTCGTCGACTTCCTCATCGTCACCTTCCTGCGCACCAACGAGCCCGGCGTCTACCGGCTCCTGAGACGGCACCGCGCCGAACTGACCGGCACCAGCATCGACCCAGCACAGCGACACAGCACACAACAGCCCGGCGAACGAGCCGAACGCTGGCGCCACCGCCTGCGCGAAGCCAGCGTGGCCGAAGACCACATCAAAGGCGTGCTCAACCTGCTGGCCCTGCTGTTCCCAACAGTCCAGCAAGACCTCGGCAACGGTAGCGACACGAAAGCCGCCGCCCAGCGCCGCGGGATCGGCAGCGCCGACTACTTCGACCGATACATGGTCTTCGGCGTCCCCGACGACGACCTCCCCGAAGCCACCTTCGACCAGGCCCTGGCCCAGCTGACCGCCGACGCCCCTGGAGAGGAAGCAGCCGAACTACTGCTCCGCCTCCGTGACGACACCCACCGCATCACGCGCCGAATCGAGCAGCGCCGCAGCACCGGCATCCGCCTCCCCGCCGCCGCGCTACTCAAGGCCATGGCAGACAGCTACGGGCAACTGACCGCCGAACCGGAAATGATGGGCCTGGTCAACAGCGGCATGAGCATGCAATTCCTGGCCCGGGACCTCCTCACCGACCTCCCACCAGAACAAAGGGCCCCAGTACTGGCTGCCATGGCCGCCACCCCCGACGGAGCGGTCCTGGCCACCCGGACCCTGCACCGCGTCACCAACCCGGACAACAACGACTCCGAGGAAGTACAGACCGCCGAAGACTGGTCTCTTCAGGCCCGCGACGCCGTAACCGAGCAGATCGCCCAGCATCTCGTGCCCACCACGGGCAGACCTGCTGAGGAACTCACCGAGTCCGACACCGACCTGATCTGGATGTGGCGCCACACCCACCCCGACAGCCTGCGCCCCTGGCTACGCCAACGCCTCAACAACGGATGGGAGCCGCTCCCCCTCCTGGGCAAACTCCTCCACCCCACGTCACGCCCGCACCGCCTGATCGACGGGAGTGTCCTGGCCGGCCTCGACGCGATGTTCGGGCTCGACGACCTCTACACACGCCTGGACCCCCTCCTCCAGACCCAGACCAGCAACAACTCCGCCAACGAACACCACGCCAACATCCTTCAAGCACTCCGCGAGCACCGACCCGCCACCGGCCAGACTCCACCCCCCAGACTCCGGCACCGCGGCATGACCCCGCACCCGAGAGACACCCCGTGCGCGTTTCAAGTAGCGGCCCAATCCACCTGGATGCCACCCAGACAAACTGCACAACCCCCAGGCCAGGAACCTGCGATACCCCGCCAAGCCCCACCCAGCAGCACCATCAGCACCAAAAACGACCCACTACAACTGAGAAACCCCCAGCTCAGGACACGCACGCTGCGCACAAAAAACGACCCACGACAACCGCATGCCGAACCCAATCCCCATAGTCAGGGGGCAAGGCTCTAATGGATTGGAGAAGACTTGAGGGTGAAGAGGTCCAGGGTTTCGCACTGGTCGCGAGCCCGCGGGGGGCGACCCTGCGTTGACGAAGACGGTGAGCATCTGGTTCCGGGTGGCCCGCCTCCGAGGAGCTGTCACATACCTATGCGGCGCAGGTAGGCGGTGTACCCGGCCACGACGGCGAGGTCGAAGGCGATGAGGCCCCCGCCCACAGCCAACATGCCGGGATTGCTTCGGCTTTCTCTGGCGCGCTTCGCGATCATTTCATCGTATGTGTAGTGCGCTCCAACGCCGACGGAGGCGCCGACCTGCGTGCCGATGACGCATTCATCGTCGACGCGCATGATGCGGTCGCCGCACTTGACCGGCCCGTCCGTACTGCTGGGGAGGCCATTCCACAGACTTACGCAGGCGATGAACAGGGGAACGATGAGGAAGCCGCCCAGGGTCTTGACCGCTTCCAGCACCGAAGCACTCAGAGCCCGCTGCATGTCGTGTTCTCCCCCTCGTAGCTCAGATTCACCGCCGAAAGGGTAGTGCCGAACACAGGCCCAGCGGTCGGCCTTTCACCTGGTCCACACACACGCGTGGTGAGAGGTTGCTTTCATCTCTAGTGCCGCATCAGGCAACGTTCGCCCTGCTGACGACTTCGCGTAGGCGTTCATGGGTGGCGTGCTTGTTCCGCCAGATTATGTAGCGGCGGATCATGCTGCCCTGGGCCTTGTGGCTGGGATGGTCGGTGCCGTCGAGGGCGAAGTACCGCAGGGCGGTGAACTGGGCCTCGATCCGGTTGAGCCAGGAGCTGTTGGTCGGGGTGTAGGAGATCTCGACGTTGTTTGCCGAGGCCCAGGCCCCGACCCGCTGGCACCGCTTCGTCGTCAGGTGCGGTGAGTAGTTGTCGCAGACGATGGCGATGCGGACGTCAGCTGGGTACAGCGAGCGCAGGTAGCGGCAGAACTCGAGGAACTTGAAGCGGTTCTTGGTCTTCTTGATGTGGCCGTAGAGCTGGTCTTTGGCGAGGTCGTAGGCGGCGAACAGGTGCCTCACGCCGTGCGGGCGAGTGTAGGTCGCCCGTCGGCGGGGCCGGGGCTCACGTTTGGGGTCCTTGTGCTGGCCGCCGCGTTCGGCCCACTGCCGGCCGGGGTGGGGCTGGAGGTTGAGCGGTCCGAACTCGTCCAGGCAGAACACGACTTCGGGCTCGCCGTCGTCGGGTATCACCTCGCCGTCGGCGATTGCGTAGAGGTGTTCGACGCGGGCCTTCTTCGCCGCGTAGTCAGGGTCGCGGGAGGTCTTCCAGGTCTTCATGCGTTGAAAGGAGACGCCTTCCTCGCGGAGCATGATGCGCAGGCCCTCGTGGCTGATGTCGTCGACCACCCCCTCGGCGACCAGCAAGTCGGCCAGCTTGGCCAGGCTCCAGGTCGAGAACGGCAGGCCGTGCTCGGCTGGCTTGGACTTGGCGATCTTCTTGATCTCCCGACGCTCGGGCAGCGAGAACGTCCTCGGCCGCCCGCCCTTGTATTTTGGGTAGAGCGAGTCGAAGCCGCCCGTGTTGAAGTTGTGGATCACATCGCGGACCCGATCCGCGCTGGTGAACGTCACCTCGGCGATCTTCGCGACAGGCATGCGCTGGGCGGACAGCAGCACCATCTGGGCCCGCCGCCAGGTCACTACCGACCCGGTGCCCCGGCGGACGATCCGCAGCAGCCGTCTGCCCTCGTCGTCATCGATCTCACGGACCTGCACGCGTTCAGCCACATGATCATTCTGACTGCCCGCTTCCAGACCATGCCGGGCCGCAGACCTGGCTGCTGACGGATCAGAGGAAAAGGCAAAATGGAATCATGGATGCTGGACTCGCCGCGCTGCTCGGCGCCGCCGTAGGTTCTTTCGCCACCATCGGCGCGGCGATGGTGAACGGGCGTGCTACCGCACGCTCGCAGTTCCGCCAGTCGCGTAGGCAGCATCGCAGGGACGCCTACGCGAACTACCTCGGTACTCTTCACGATCGAGACATCGCCATGGACGCGGTCTTGGGCGCGCTCCAGCCAGAGACTCCTGACCTGCGGGATGTGGACGAGAAGGTCCACCGTTTCGTCGCGCTGGCGCGAGACGTCCATCGTGCCGTTGAAGTTGTCAGTCTTGAAGGTCCGCCTTCGATAGCGGAAGCGACCGACCGTGTGGCTCACTCATCCGGCGACCTCTCCAACGTGATGCGGCGGATGGTGAAGAACGCCCATTCAGGAGACTCCTCCCAGAAGGTGGTGGACACCGCTCTCGCCGCTGAGCGAGAGCACGCCCTCTACCAGGCCGTGAAAGGCTTCCGCGCGGCAGCTGGTGATGTCCTCGGCAATGCGAACTGACCACTCCGTCCTTGCACCACCAGGGCGACACGCCTCATCACGGTGTAATTCGGCATAGCCCGGTCACCAGGTCGATGCCGTTCAAACACGGCACCCGGGCAACACGTCACGACAGCGCGAACGTTGCCTGATGCGGCACTAGTGCCCTGCTGTCGCCGTGTTTGTTCGGTGTGTTGGTGTGGTGTTGAGGGGGCTGGCGGGTTGGTCGGTCCTGACGTGCCGAGTGGGGTGGCAGCTGGGGCTGGAGGCGGCTTGCGCCTGTCTCATTCCAAGACGCCCGGTTCTGTGCTGTGCTTCCTCGGGTGAAACACACGCCTGGGCGCACTCTCATATGGGCGGTATGCCCGCAGTATGGTTGAACGTCGTGCGTATCCGAGTGATCTGTCCGATGCTTACTGGGAGTTGATCGAGCCGGTGCTGGCGGCCTGGCGCTTCGAGCGCCGAGGCCGGCCCTGAACTTCGGCCGGCCTCCCGAGCACGACCTGCGCGAGATCATGAACGGCATCCTGTACGTGGACCGCACCGGTGTGCAGTGGCGCTACCTGCCGCACGACTTCCCGCCCTGGGAAACCGTCTACGGCTACTTCGCCAAGTGGCAGAAGGAAGGCATCTTCGCCCAGCTCAACGGCCTGCTGCGAGAGCGCATGCGACAAAAGGAGGGCCGGAACGCCACTCCGTCGGACTGCGTGATCGACGCGCAGAGCGTCAAAACGTCCACCAGCGTCCCCGCCACCAGCCCGGGCACGGACGCCGGCAAAAAATCGTGGGCCGCAAGCGGAGCATCATCACCGACACCCTCGGCCTGCTGCTCGCGGTCCTGGTCACAGCGGCCAGTGTTCAGGACTCCGTCGCAGTCCGCGCTCGATGTAGACCACGTGGTCGGCGAGCGCGATGGTGGCCTGCCGGTAGGCGACCAGGACCAGCGTGGACGGCACCCGCGCCTCCCGCAGGCGTCCGAGGATCAGGCTTTCGATCTGCGGATCGATGCTTGACGTCGCGTCGTCGAGGACCAGCAGCCGCGGCGTGCGCACCAGGGCACGGGCCAGGGCGACACGCTGGCGCTGGCCGCCGGAGAGCGTGGCACCCCGTTCGCCGACCCGGGTGTCCAGCCCCTGCGGCAGCGATCGCACGACACCGGCGACCTGCACCGCCTCCAGCGCCTCCCATACCTGCTCGTCCGGAACCTCCATGCCGAGCAGCACATTGCCGCGCACCGTGTCGTCGAAGAGCAGGGCCTCCTGCGGCACGAACGCCACGGCCGAGGACACCTCACCGGACCGCATCTCACGGGCGTCCTTGCCGTCCATCAGGATATTGCCCTCATGCGGGTCGACGAGCCGCACCATGAGCGCCGCCAGCGTCGACTTGCCGGAGCCGGTCGGGCCGACCACGGCCACGGTTCGCCCGGAACCGACCCGAAGAGTCACGTCGTGCAGTACGTTGCCGCTGTCGTAGGCGTAGCTCACGCCGCGCGTGTCCAGGCTGATCGGACCGGCGTCCGAGAGCCGCAGCTCGCCCATGGGCTGCTCGCCCTCGGCGTCCAGGACGTGCCGTACCCGTGACCAGCCCACGGAACTGCGGGGCAGTTCGGCCAGCACCCAGCCGAACGCCCTTACCGGGAAGGCAATCATGGTGAAGAGGTAGGACACCTGTACGAGTTCGCCCACGGTGATCGCTCCGGCCGCCAGCCGCACCGTACCCACGGCGAGCACGGTGAGGATGCCGAGGTTGGGCAGGGCGTCGAGCACCGGGTCGAAGCGGCCGCGGGTCCGGCCCACCTCGACGTTGGCATCGCGCAGCCGTTCCGCGGCGACGGTCATCCGCTGTGTCTCGTGGGCCTCAGACCGAGGGTCTTGACGACGACGGCACCGTCGAAGCTCTCGTGCGCGATATCGCTGACCTCGGCACGCAGGCTTTGTGCGCGTGCCGCCAGGGGCGACAGTCTGCGCTGGTAGAACACGTTCAGCAGACCGATCGCGGGAAAGACCAGCAGGCTCACCCCGGCGAGCACCGGATCCACCAGCGTCATGGAGACGATGGCGGCGAGCAGCATGACCACCACGCCGATCGCGGTGGGCAGTGGCACGATCGGCGACCACACCGCCTCCACGTCCGAGTTGACGTTGGAGAGCAACTGCCCCGCCGGGTGCCGCCGGTGCCAGGAGAGGGGGGAGCCGCAGATAGCGGTGCACGACCTTGCGGCGGTACGTGGCCTGGAGCCGGAACTGCATCATGCCGGCTCCGACCCGGCGTCCGATGACGCCGACCACGCGGAGCATCGCCACCCCGAAGATCGCGAGTCCGGCGCCGACGAGCGCTGCGGTGGTGGTCCGGCCGGTGTCGAACGCGGGCAGTACCACGCCCTCGGTGATGTGGCCCAGCACCCAGGAAGTGGCGACCGGAGCCACGCCGTAGAGGCAGCTGGCCAGCAACTCCGCGATGAAGATCCACGGTGCCTCACGTACGGCGACGGAGACCTCTGCGGAGGGTGAACCTGTCAGTTCCGGACACGGAGAGAGGTTCCTTCGTACGGCGTCCGCGTGGCTCGGGACCGCGTGGGGGCGCCGTGCCGGCCGCGTACGGGATCATTGGCGGGCTCCGGCCGGTTCCGGCAGGGCGTCCAGCAGCGCCAGTTCCGCGTCGTCCAGCCGGACGTCGGCGGCGGCGATGTTGTCCGCCAGGTAGCGGGGGTTCTTGGTACCGGGGATCGACACCACGTGCTCACCTCGGGAGAGCACCCATGCCAGGGCGACCTGGGCGGGAGTGAGGCCGCGTCGCCCGGCGACCTCGCGCACACCCTCGGCGAGCGGCAGGTTCGCCGCGAAGTTCTCCCCCTGGAAACGTGGAATCGTCCGCCGGAAATCGTCGGCCGGGATGTCGTCGGCCGAGCCGAACCGGCCCGCGAGGAAGCCCCGGCCGAGCGGGGAGTACGCGATGAGCATGATCCCCTCCCGGGCGGTGAACGGCAGCAGTTCCACCGCCCTGTCCCTGGTCCACAGCGAGAGTTCGCTCTGCACCGAGGCCACCGGGTGCACGGCCTGGGCGCTGAGGACCTGGTCGGGCGTCACGTCCGACAGGCCCAGCATCCGCGCCTTGCCGGCCTTCACCACCTCGGCCATGGCCTCCCAGGTCTCCTCCAGCGGCACCTCGGGGTCGACCCGGTGCAGTTGGTACAGGTCGACGTAGTCGGTGCCCAGCCGGCGCAGGCTGGCGTCGATCGCGGCACGGATGTGTTCGGGCCGGCCGTCACGCCGCAGCCGGGTCCCGCCGGCTACGAAACCCACCTTGGTAGCCAGGAACGCCCGCTCCCGGCGGACGGCGAGCGCGCGGTCGACCAATTCCTCATTCGTGTGGGGGCCGTAGACGTCGGCGGTGTCGATCAAGGTGGCACCGAGATCGAGGGCGCGGTGGATCACGGCGACCGAGGTGGTGTCGTCCCGCCCGGCGGGATCGTAGGCGTACGACATGCCCATGCAGCCCAGGCCGATGACACCCACCGGCTGCCCGTACCGATGCTGTTCGAATGGTGCGCAACGCGGTTCCTACTCAGGGGCGTTGGAGCGCGCACGGGAGACCGGACCGGCCGGACGCGCAGGGGGAGATCCTCCGTCGCCGGCCGGTCCGGCCCATGAGTCGTTCAGGAGACGGCGCCCTCGGTCCAGGCCCGGTCCAGGATCTCGTCGACCGTCTCATCGACGGTCTGCGACGAGGTGTCGAGCCAGAGCCCGATCCTGGGCGTGCTGTCCCGCAGCACCTTGTCCAGGTCACGCGGCTGCCAGTCCGGCCCGTATCCCGACTTCGCCCGCTTCTCCTCGCGTTCCGCGACGGCGTCCGGGTCGGGCGAGAGCACGACAACGGCGAGCGGACGGCTGGTGATGGACTCGGTGATCTCGGCCAAATGCTCACCCAGCAGGATGTCCTGGACGATGGCCGTGAACCCGGCGCGGCAGTATGCGTCGGCGGACGCGGCGGCGAGCTGGTGCCGCAGTCTGAGCTGGGTGAGGGCATCCGGCAGCGGATCGGCAGTCATGTGCACCTGGCCGTTGACGATCATGCGGCGGAAGGAGTCACCGCGCACGTGGACGGAACGGGTTAAACGCTCGGCGAGTGCCTGCGCGACGGTCGATTTACCCGCTGCGGAGATGCCCGAGATGACGATGACGCCGGGGTTTTCTCCGTCCTGGGGAGATGTGGTGGTGTTCTCGGTCATGAACGGAAGGAGTTCCTCTCTGGTGAGCCGCCGCGCGAAAGGCGGGACGGCGGCAACGTGACGTGTCGCTAGGCGCGTTCGAGGACGAGAAGGTCCATCGAAGCGGGCCGTTCGGCGGAAATGCCCCAGGTGCCGAGTCGAGGCTCCCGGCGCATGTGCAGACCATCTCGTGCCGCCACCGCCTGAATGTGCTCCAGGCGATAGGCGATGACGTACGTCGGTTCGTCTTCCGAATGCCCGAAGTAATCGCCGCGATCGTGCGTGAAGCTGAACGCGGTATTGCCGCGGGAAATGTTCTCGGCCACCTTGTCGTCCACCAGGTAGGCGGTGGCGAAACACTGTCCCCCGGGCCGGAGCACTCTCGCGGATTCCGCCAGATAGTTGTCCACCTCCTCCGGCAGCAGGTGACTGATCAGCCCGACAAGAGCGGCGATGTCGAAGGCCGCGTCATCCGAGGGAAAGCGGAAGCCGGACGCGGAGAGGGATCCCTCGGGGTTGTAGATCTCCTGGCGGATGTCGACGTGCTCGAAGAGGAAGTTCGGGTGGCGGGAAGTGATCGCCGAGCTGCACCACTCGATCGCGTGCGGCACGATGTCGAAGCCCAGGTACGAGCCTTCGGTGAGCACGTCTGTCAGGGGTACCGCGATGCGGCCCGCTCCACAGCCGGCGTCCAACACGTCGTGGGACGGGCTCATGCCCAGTTCGTCGCGCATGTAGGCGGTGATCTCACGGCCGACCTTGAGGAAGTCGCCGTTGCCGATGAAGCGACGGTAGCGGCGGGGCGGCAGGAGCTGGTGCTGCCTGCCGCGCGCCTGCTCCAGCAGGTCCAGCAGGTGGAGCCCCGCGCGGAAACCGGAGCCACGTAATCGCTCGATGGCACCGGCCCGGCGGAGCGACGAGGTGTACTTCGTCGCCCTGAGCGACTTCAAGTCGGACTTGTTGCCCGGCACAGGTGAATCCTCTCCGTGATCTCAAGAATCGATGTCGAGACGGAACGGCGCCGTCGGCCCGAAGAGGGTCTGTGCCGCCTCCGTGTACGTCCCGGCAGGAGCGCGACAGGCACTCCTCCCCACGTGATCAGGATGACGATCCGCCAGACGCCGGTCAACAGCGCATTCAGAATCCGAATCGAGACGCTCGCGGCCTTCGCATTCGAACATCGGTTCCGGTGCTTCCGGAAAAAGGGAGAAGGGCCGGAGAGTGCACCGTCCGCCTTACTGAATCAACGGTCCGCGTTTTCCGAACAATTATGGCGTGGACCGGATAGAGCACTCCTCGAAGAGGCGGAGCCGCTCGCGCGGACAGGAGATCCACACCGCCGTCCCCTTACTCGGATAAATTGGCGTGTCCCTGACGCATCACCGGAACCCATCCCGGATCGATCTCTCCATGAGACGACCGCGGGGACACGGGTGCGGTCATGGAGCAGCCTCAGAGGGTTATTCGCTGTCCCGGGAGCGCGCTTCCGGCAGGCCGCAGCATCGCTCCCGCCGAGCGGCTTGCGGCCACGCTTGATCGGCGGCTCTCCGTCGGGCTGTTCCGGCCCGGTGAACGATGTCATCGAGGTGACTCCTCATGCCCGGCGGTGCTGACTGCGGCGGCCGGGTGATCCGTGGCAGCGCTGCGTCGCGTCTCCGTACCGTGGAGCGCGGCGGTGATCTGCTGCACCGGCAGTCCGAGCGAGAGCGGACGGGACGCCTTGGGCGGAGGACGCGAACACTATGAACGCAATGACCAACGGGTAGTCCCCACACGCGGTGCTTCCTAACATCCCGGATCGCAGCGCAATTTCACGCAGCGCATCCACAGGAGCCGCTCCCTTGAACACACTTGACATGCCCGTACTGGGTCGTCGACGACTCTCGGCCCATCGCTACCGTCCGGCAGTGCTGGCCGCCGGGCTCGCCGTAGCACTCCTCGGTACGCTCGGCAACGCCCCCGTGCCCCAGGCACAGACCACACAGCCCGCGGCAGCCACCTGCCCGCCCAATCTGGTCGGGAAGGCGAAGTGTTACACCGGCCAGGACAGCAACGGGGCGCACTACACGATGGCCGTTCCGGCCCGCTGGAACGGATCCCTCGTCGTGCACGCGCACGGCGGCCCCGATCTCGGCGACTCCTCGGACCCGTCCCGCAGCACCGACGATCTGGAGCGCTGGGCGGTGATGGTCGACGAGGGATACGCCTGGGCTGCCTCCTCCTACCGCCGCGGTGGCTACGGGACGCGGATGGCCGCCGCCGACACCGAGAACGTGCGCCGCCTGTTCGTCTCGGAGTTCGGCAAGCCGAAGCGGACCTATGTGCACGGCCAGTCCTGGGGCGGCAACGTCGCCGCCAAGGTCGCGGAGACCTACGGAGCGCGGCCTGGTGCCTACGACGGCGCGCTGCTGACGAACGGCGTCCTCGGCGGCGGCTCTCGCGGCTACGACTACCGTGTCGACCTACGGGTGGTCTACCAGTACTACTGCCGCAATCATCCCCGGCCCGCCGAGCCGCAGTACCCGCTGTGGCAGGGACTGCGCGCGGGCTCCACCCTGACGAGCAACGGACTCCGTGCCCGCCTGCGGGAGTGCACCGGGTACGACTCCGCCCCCGGGGACCGGACCGCGCTGCAGCAGCGCAACCTCGACGACGTCCTCGCCGTCACTCGCATCCCGGAGCGCTCCCTCGAGTCACATCTGCAGTTCTCGACCTTCACCTTCCGGGACATCGTCTCCAGCCGACTCGGCGGCCGCAATCCCTTCAGCAACCAGGGTGTGCGGTACACGGGTTCTCACGACGACAAGGCGCTCAACGCGGGTGTCGAGCGGTTCTCGGCCGACCCCACTGCGCGTCGTGATCTCTCCTACGACAGCGACCTCACGGGCAAGGTCTCCATCCCGGTCCTCACCCTGCACGCGATCGACGACCCGACGGCCTTTGTCGAGCACGAGGCGGCCTACCGCGCCACTCTTCAGGGCGCCGGCAGGGACGGCAACCTCGTCCAGACCTTCACGAAGGAGACCGAGCACAGCGCGCTGAGCGACTCCGAGTACGCCAACTCCCTTGCGGCTCTGAACGCCTGGGTACGCGACGGACACAAACCGACCCCGCGCTCGGTCGCGGCCTCCTGCGAAGCCTTCGACCGACGCTACGGCAGCGGGTGTTTCTACGACCCGGCCTTCCATCCCGCGCCGTACGCCTCGCGGATCCTGCCCCGGCCGGGCGGACTCGCCTGGCCCGCCATGACCGCGGCGCAGGAACGGGCGTGGAGCCGGATCGACGGCGTGGGGATCGCTCCCTGACCGTTTCCACCAGGCCTCCGGCCATCCACATCACGGTCCCGCGCTCCGAAGACCACGCACTGGGCAAGGACCGGCCACCTCCCAGAGCCTCTGCGAAACGCTCGCCGAAATCGGAGCCTCCACGCTCAAGAGGAGATCCGCCCTTGGGGCCCCTCGCCGCTCCCGGCCGGCTCCGAGGCCGGCGGCTACGCCGCGGTGAGCACGGCGTCCCGGGCCGCCGTGACGGGTCCGCCGAGACGATCCGCCGGGGCGGGAGGCCGTCGTACGGGACGCTCGCTGGAGGCGACGGCACCCCGGCCGGCGCAGGTGACAGCCATGGTGGCAAGCGGTGAGAGGCTGGGACCGCAGACGTAGCCTTTATGTCTGCGCCTGCGGTATTGGCCGCCCGGCACCGGGCGGCCAATACCCGGACATCCGCAAGGGAAGGCGGGGGAACCGCTGGTGAGTCTTCGCGTCTATCTGGACAGTGCCCGACAACCCCGCATGCCGGACGGGTCGGCGGGTGAATGGGCCGGATTCTTCGACGGAGCGGCCGAACTGGAGGCCAAGAACTGGCCTCCGCTGCTGTGGTGGGCGATGTTCGGCCCCGGAGACCTCCTGGAAGCGAGGATCGCCGACACCGAGGACGCCGGCACCGACGAGCACGCGGAGCTACTGAGCGAGTGGGGCGAGGCCACCTACCCATACCTGGTGGTCGACCAGCAGACGGCACTGTCGCACCTCCGCGCCCGGCAACCCGCCTTGACCAGCCGGGTCGGCCCGAGATTCTCGCCCGTCTTCGACGCGTTCGCCGCACTCATCGACACCCGGTTCGGTCCGTACGTGCTGCTGCGGACAGGAGCGTTGGCCCACGACGGTGAAGGTGACATGCGTCTGCTGTTCACGGAGACCTTGGCCGACCTGGCCCGTATCGACGCCGGTCACCCCACTGCCGCGGGCGGGCCGATCGACGGGCTGACCGCGGATTTCGAGCGATGGCAGCACATGGACCCGACCTGGCTGCTGGCCGGTGCCGGCGACGGATGGCCGACCGTCGCGCTGCGGGAGCAGTTCCCCGCCGCCCCGAGCCATCGGCCGTCCAGGCGGAGGGCCGCTCGATCCAGCACACTGGACTGGATGTTGGGCGTTCTCGCCGCAGCCTTCGGCATCGGCGCGTACTGGCTCAGCCAGAGCGTCTGGCCGGCCGCTCTCGCCTTCGCCGCGGTCCCGGCCACACTGACGGCACACCTCATCCGGCGCCAGCACAGGAAGCCGCGAAAGTCCCCACCGCGGCAGTGACTGAACGCAAGCGTCAGAAGGGCGCCGCCTCGCATCCCTGACTGAGGCAGTCAACCGGGAAACCACGCAGGGACCGAACCTGCGCCCCGCGCGTTCCGGAATTCCGGAAGGCGCGGATCTGGTGTCAGCGGACTCCCTGACACCCTCTACCCGACACGCGCGTGATCGACGAACGCGGTCAACGCGCCACAGTCACGTCGGGCTGCCCGTCGGGAAGGAAGTACCCGGCTTCCGGGACGAGGACGCCGGTCACGCGGTGCACTTCGAGGACGAGGCCGACATCGAAGACGAGCTCGAACGAAAACACCGACGGCCTGCTCCGCCAGTACTTCCCCAAGGGCACCAACCTGGCCCGGCACGCCCGCGAAGACCTCGACGCCGTCGCCGCCGAACTCAACAAGCCACCCACGCAAAACGCTCGGCTGGAAACCCCAGCCGAGCGCCTGTCTAAACTGCTCGCGGCGCGATGGCGCCGGTCGGGCAGCACACGGCCAACCTCCGCCGGAAGGGCGGTCTCGGGAAGGACGCGGACCGGGCGGCGCAGCGCGCGAAACAGCTGACCGCGATCGCCTCGGACTGGAACTGCCCTTGGCCGCTGGACCGGCAGCGCCACTACCGCGTGCCCGCCGACCTCGTCGATGCCGACGGCGTCCTGCACTACATCGCGCCGGATGTCGTCTCAAGGGCGACGACGTGGGCAAGTGGCGGTGGTGGCAGCAGGAGCCGGGCACCTGGGCGCAGCTGTCGCCGAGCAACAGGAGCGGCTGACGGCGCTGGGCATCAAGGCCGCTGAGACCCCGCCTCCCGCCCCGGCAGCCGCTCGCGCGACGCGCAAGGCCAGCAGCTTGCCGAGCCGGGCCCGGCTGCGGAGGTCATGGCCCTGGTCGAGACCGGTACCCGGGCCCTGCTCGACGCGGTCCCGGGCCCGGACTGCGGCGAGCGGCTTCAGGGCCGTGGGGCGTCCGGTTGTGCGGCTGGTACCGGGTGCTGCGGAGACCGGGACCAGCTGGCCAGCAGCTTCAGGCGTTCCGCGGAGGGGGACCCTGGTTCGGCGGTGGAGACGCCCAGGGTCTGCTCGGGGTCGTCGGCGGCGGCGAAGGCCTCGTAGCCCAGGACGAGGTCGCCGACGACGGGATGGTGGAAGCGTTTGGTGCCGTGGGTGCGCTGGAACACGTCGTGGCCGGCCCACCAGTGGCGAAAATCCGCGTCCTGTACGGACAGTTCGCCGATGAGCTCGGCCAGGGCGGGGTCATGCGGGCGACGTCCTGCGTACAGGCGAAGTGAGGCGACGATACCGCGGGCGGCGTCTTCCCAATCGGCGTACAGGGTCCGGAAGTGGTCGTCGAGGAAGACCAGGCGGGCCATGTTGCGGCTGCGGGCGGGCAGGACCTCGAAGTCCGTGTACAGGGCGCGGGCGAGGTGGTTGGCGGCCAGGACGTCCATGCGGCGGCCGTAGACGAGGGCGGGGACGTCGGTGAGGCTGTCGAGCAGCAGTCGCAGACCAGGGCGGACGCGCTGCGGGGGCAGCGTGCGAGGACGGGCGCGGGCCGGTTTGGCGATCCGGAACAGGTGGGCGCGCTCCAGATCGTTGAGGCGCATGGCTCGGGCGATCGCGTCCAGGACGGATGCGGAGACGTTGAGGTGGCGTCCGCGCTCCAGGCGGATGTAGTAGTCGACGCTGACGCCTGCGAGCTGGGCGACCTCCTCGCGCCGTAGGCCCGGAACGCGGCGGGTGCCGGGCTGGGGTACCAGGCCCGCCTCCTCGGGGGTGATCTTCGCGCGGCGCGAGCGGAGAAAGTCCCGCAGCTCGCTGTTCGGTTCCTGGGCCATGCCACCACCGTAGACCGGGGTGACCCGGGGGTAGCTGCGCCAAAGGGGGTTTGTTGGACCCCCGGTCAGAGCGGGTCTCCCGCCCCGGCCGCGAGCGGTGCTCGTCTGAGGGGAAGCAAGCACGCACCTGGAGGAACCCCTGATGAAGCGCAGGATTCTCGGCGGCACCGGCATGTCGGTGAGCGAATACGCACTCGGCACGATGATGTTCGGCGCGATGGGCAACACCGACCACGACGAGTCGGTCCGCATGATCCACACGGCACTGGACGCCGGGATCAACCTCATCGACACCGCCGACGTGTACTCCGGCGGCGAGTCGGAGATGATCGTAGGCAAGGCGCTGAAGGGCCGCCGCGACGACATCGTCCTGGCCACCAAATTCGGGCTGGCGATGGGCGAGGACCCCAACCGGGGCGGCGGCTCGGCCCGCTGGATCCGCCGCGCGGTGGAGGACAGCCTGCGCCGCCTGGACACCGACCACGTCGACCTGTACCAGATGCACCGCCCGGACCCGCACACCGACATCGACGAGACCCTCGGCGTCCTGTCGGACCTGGTACGGGCCGGGAAGGTCCGTGCCATCGGCGGCTCGTTCTCCTCCCCCGAGGAGATCGTGAAGGCCCAGTGGACGGCCGAGCGGCGCGGCCACCACCGTTTCCGCACCGAGCAGCCGCCGTACTCGATCCTCACCCGCGGTGTGGAGAGCCGGGTGCTGCCCACCGCCCAGCGCTACGGCATGGGCGTGCTGACCTTCGGCCCGCTCAACTCCGGCTGGCTCTCAGGCCGCGCGGATCCCACCGCCGGGCACCGCAGCGCAGGCGCGGGGGCGAAGATGTTCGATCTCACCCAGCCGGGCGTACAGGCCAAGGCCGACGCCGTGCGCAAACTGACCGCTCTGGCCGCTGAGGTCGGCCTGCCGCTGCCTCATCTGGCCACCGCTTTCGTCCGTGCCCATCCGGCGGTCACCGCGGTACTCATCGGCCCACGTCGCCCCGAGCAGCTGACCGATCTCCTCGCCGCGTCCGGCGTAGAACTCGGCGACGACATCCTCGACCGCATCGACGAGATCGTCCCGCCCGGCGTCGACGTGAATCCGGGCGACTTCTACATCGACCCCACCCCGCCGATCACCGACAAACGCCTGCGCCGCCGCTGAAGCCCACTCGCCTCCAAAGCCAGACTTCCGTCGGCTGCCTCGCGGGAGCTGCATGCCTTGCGTCCCTCACGCTGCCACGGGGCCTTGAGCTGCGGTGAAGGGGCCGAACAGTGTTGTCGCTCGCTTGTCCCGGCTCTTGGTAAAGGGCCAAGAGCCGGGAAAGCGCAGGGACAAGAGAGACGAGCTGTCAGGCCCGGTGGCTGTGTGCGTAGATGACCGTCCCGCACTCTTCACCGATCCGGAGGCGGGCGCGGATCGCGCGGGCCAGGGTGACTGCCTTCTCGAGATCCGGCCTCTTTCTTGGCGCGGGTCGAGATCTTCTCCTGGAAGACGCGGTGAGCCCGGCCTCGGGAGTCGAGCTGGTAGTCCAGAGACTCGCGGGCGGTGGAGGTCCCCGGCGCGGTGTTTCACAGGCGACCATCCAATGCCTCGGAGTCCTCGCCCAGCGCCGGCGGCTGGACCGCATGTGGCGCGCCGGATGGGCAGTCGGCCGGCTGTCCTTGCTCACCGCTGTCAACTTGTAAATGGTGGGAGAAATGACGGCACTGTGGTGTGAGTCGACGGTCCGCCGTTCTCACAGACGGCGGACCGTCGCGACGGAACCGACCTGTCGGTGTCCGAGCAAAACTGCCAGGCGTGGCCGCCTCTTCCGGGCCCGACCCTCTGGTCAGTTACTCGATTGCGTCAGGCAGTCATCGCCCTGCCGGTCTCCAGCAGGGTCTTGAGGTCGCTGAGCAGAAGGCTCCAGCCACCACCCGCTTCGCTGATTTCACCCGCGACCTGAGCTGCGTGGACCGGCGCGCCGGTGACGTCGTGGATCACGGTGAGTTTGGTTACGTCGCCGTACGGCTCTTCCTCGATCTCGTAGGTGAGGCGCGTGAACGGCTCGCCCGCCAGCTCGGGAGAGAAAAGCATCCGGTACGTCTGGACGAGTTTGCGCGGCGGATCGGCTTCGACGATCTCCCCTTCGATGATCTGCTCCGGTGCACCCCGCCGACGCATCTCGTCGCTCGACAGCACCCGGTATGCACCGCCGACGCGGGCGTCGAGTTCGGACGCACAGCGGTAACCGTACTTTTCGCTCCACCCGGGCTTCGTAATCGCGTCCCAGACGGCCTGGGGTGTCGCCCTGATGTAGACCCGGTGGACTGAACCGTCGTGGTCTCCTCGGCTGCGACTGTCATGTGTTCTCCTCCAGTTCGCTCTTGAGCTCGGCGAGCGCCGTCACATGACGCTCGGTGTACTTGTCGATCCACCGGTCGTGGACCAACCGGATCGGCACCGGGTTCAGGAAGTGCAGCTTCTCCCGGCCGGACTTACGCGTGACGACAAGTCCGGCCTCCTCCAGCACCTTCAGGTGTTTCATCGCTCCGTACCGCGTCATCTCCAGCTCGGACTCCAGCTCGGTCAACGTGCGGCCATCGCGCACGAAGAGCAGATCCAGCAGGAAACGATAGGCCTCGCGCCGCTCAGCGGACCACGACGATGCCCCGGAATCCCACACTTCGGCCGGCGGCACCATGTGGTCGATGTCGATTTTCGCGGGGTCCATGACGGTAACTCCGTCGTAGTAGCTGTACCAGCTGCCTGTGAGGATCCGGCAGTCGGCTCCGACGGTCGGGGCGGTCCTGGACTCAGATTTCAGTACCTCCATACGGGTTGCAGCCGTCGCGGTCGCTGTCCACCGAAGCGGTACGGACCTACGCCGAGCGTTACCGCGAGATCTACCAGCAGGCTCTCGCCGAGAACGACGTCCAGACCGTCATCGAACGCATCCTCACCAGCTCGGTGCACGAGTTCACCCAGCCCGAAACACACCCCGGATGCCTCATCAGCAGCCAGACATCATCCGTGTCGTGGCGGTCGAGCCGCCGCTGACGCCCCGGTCACGAGGCATGCCCCGTGGCCCGGCCGCGACCGAGTGCCCGGCAGCCGCTGACCTGTCAGACCTTGCGCCTAGGCTGTCGTGGAGATTCGATCAAGGAGTTCGGCAGTGCGAATAGAGCGTCACCAGGTGGGCGGGGCCGCCGTGTCAGCGGCGCGTGAGGACTTCACCCACCGCATCGGGGGCCAGGTGCGGTCCATGTCGAGGGCTGGACGGATGACCACCTACGAGTGGCAGTACATCGCCGAGGAGTTCCTCGACTACCTGGGCGCGCTCTCCATCGAGACACCCGACCTCGCGACGGCGGAGGCCCGGGCGGCGCTGAAGGACGCCTCGGAGGCAGCGGCCGGCGCCGTCGCCTACGCGGCGTACCACCCGCACTGCAGCTTCCAGGTCTTTCTGAACTACGTGAATTTCGGCATGAGCTACGACCCGGGCGAGGACGCCCCCGCGGAGAGCGTCACACCCGGGAACTGGATTGACGCGCTCTGCCTGACGGTCCTCAGGGACAAGGCCACGTTCCACGGCGAGGCCTTCCACTTCGCCCGGGGGAAGTTCGCCGCGCACGCGCAGGGCACGCCCACCGGGGAACTCGCCACGGGACTGATGGCCGTGTTCCTGGACGACACCGGCGACGACGAGGAGTACCCGCCGAGCGCGCAGGCCAAGCTCAACGCCGTCGACGCGGCCCTGGACCGCGTCCGTACTCGCGCCCAGGAGAGCGGCGAGCCCCTCCTGAAACGCCCGGACAGCGCCGCGCTGCTCACGCTGCGCGCCCTGGCCGCCGAAGACCGGGATGCCTTCGACGCCGCGCTGACCGACCTCCTGGTCGGGCACGCCGCCGCGCACGGCCCCGCGGCCTCCCCCAAGACTCTTCTGCCGCTCGTCCCCATCGCCCTTTCCGCGTTCGCCTACCGGTCTCTGGGCTGGGCGCCCGCCGTCCACACCGAGTACCTGCCGCACGCGCTGGTCACCGGCTTCGAGACGCGGGGCCCCCGTGTCGCGGCGTTCGGCCGGAACCGGCGGCCGGACGCGGTCGCCACGCTCGCCGCGGGCTTCCTGGTGGTGGAACGGCCGCCCTGCGAGCGGATCGTGGACGCGCGGGTCACGGCCCTGTACGAGAAATCCCTCCAGGAGGCGTTCACCCCTGTCGGCGGAGAACCTCCCGCCATCAGCCGGCTCGTCAGCGTCATGGGTGACCAGGAGCGCCTCTTCAAGTGGCGCGCGGGGGACCCCGGCAGTGTCACCGACGCGCAGCGCGCGACCCTCAGGCTGGCCTCCCAGATGGGGGCGGCGCTGTTCCGCATCGGCCTCGCGGAGCCGGGCACCCAGGCCGAGGTGAGCGTCGACGGACGCACGCTCCACTACCCGGCCTACCGGGGCGAGAAGATCGGCGCCGGCAACTGGCAGCGGGCCGTCGCCGTCGCCCTGATCACCGGCACACGTGAGGACCTCGCCCCCCTCATCCTCACCGGCCCCGCCTTCGCCCGCCCGGACGGCTCCGCCTTCAGCGCGTACCGCGAAGCCCTCCACGCCTACCTGAAGTGCTCCGATCCCGAAGCGGCCGCGCAGCGGGCGTTGGAGCAGGCAGAAAGGGCCAAGGACTGGGGCTTCGCCATGCCGCCGGCCGTGCTGCTGTCGCAACTGGTGGAGGGCGACGAGGAGAGCTTCAACCTGGCCCTGGCCGACGCGCTCGAAGCGCACCGCGACTACTACCGGGTCGCCGACCGCTCCGACGATCCGGACGTCTCCGTCGACCTCGACATCCTCGCCCTGGCCTGCCACGCCCGTCGCCGCGGCTGGGCGATCCGCGTCGAATCCCCCTACCTTCCGCAGGACCTCCTGTGGGCCGCCGAACCCTTCTAAAAGGCATATCCGGCCGCCCGCACGAAAGCACCGGCCCTGAGTCCGTGCCACGCCTGGACTGGATGTTTGGCGCCGGCGGGCGAAGACGAGGGGCGGTAGCCGTCATTCTCCAGACTTGGCGGTGTCTCATGAGACACCGCCAATCAGACTGTGGGCCGGACGCACACCCAGCTTCCAGGTGTACGCCGCGCGCCCCTGACCGGAACTGGTCCACGGACATGCCGTAGGCGCCGCCCGACTGCCCTGCGACCGCTCACCGTCGCGGTGGGACTCGACCGATCCCTCGAAGGCCGGCGCGGTTCACGGTCCGCGCCAGAGGTTGGCGAAGGCCGCGTTCTCGATGGTCCGCCTCTGGCGTACGGCCTCCAACTCCATCACCGCGTCGTGGACGGCGGCCAGCACGGTCGTCACCGCCTCGTCATCGAGGCCGGGCTCATCGTCGGATCGTTCGTCTATGCCCACGACCGAGGCGAGGGCGGCCAGGACGGGTTCCTTCTCTTTCCAGCGGTCGGCCGCACGGCGGCGCGCGGGCGTATCGACCGCTTCCACGCGTTCCGAGCCGAAGGACAACCGGCCGCTTCGCTGCGGCTTCAGCTCACCGTTCTCCTCCAGGGCGGCCTGGTACGCGGCCGAGAGGTCTCGGCCCCGGCGCCACAGCCAGTCCTCGATCCGCTCGTAGGGCGCCTGCCGAGTGAACTCTGCCGCAGCCTCGCCCATGAACCGATCGTCCAGCGTCGGCTGGCCACCCGGAACGATGCGGTCGCCGTCCACGGCGACCGCCCCCGCGCCGATGAGATCGATCAGCTCGGCTCCCGCGAGGGCGAGGGACAGGTCGCCCTGTCCCACGGATTGCTTCAGGTCCATGGCGATGATGAACAGGTCTTTCGCCGTGGTCATGATCGGCTCCCCTCGGAGACATCAACAAAGGTACGTCCCCAACAACCGGGCCCGCGTCCGAGGCCGGACCGGCGGTGGGGTGACTGTCACGATCAGTATCGCCCCGCCTGCGCGGCCGAAGCCCTTTCGTACGGCAGCGGGAGTTTCTGCCGACGACGTCAGAACGGCGGGTCCTCTCTGTACTGGATCCCCGAGCCGCTTCGTCCGCCTGTCCGTCGAGCGGCTGCGAACGGTCGACGGGAACAAGATCATCAGGCTGCGTCTCCGCACGAGTTCTGCCACATGGAGGGATGAACCTGTTGAAGCACCTGGAGAACCGTCCGCTTTCTGTTCGAATTTCTGCTCGAACAGCGGCGGCCGCGATCCGGCGCGCGGCAGCGCGGTCACGGAACGGGCCGGCATCGGCTCGACGGGCGGCGAAAGGTACATTCTTCCGCTCCTACGCGATCCGCCCCGCGTTCGCCCTCCGCCCGGGCGCCGGGACTCGGCGCCCGGGCGGGGCGGATGCGCTCACGCCCGCTCCTGGCAGGTCACGCGTGGCTGAGGATGACCACCAACGCGGTGGCCTCGGCGAGAACCTGGACAGCGAGCGCCGCCTGGCGCACCCGCACGGCCGGCGCCACCAGTGCGACGAGGAGCGCCACCGCGCCGAGGGCGGCGCTCCACTCGAACAGCCAGCCGGGCAGTCCCGGGGCGCACTGCTCGCCGTAGGTCATGCACCGGGAGGCCTGCTCCGAGGCCAGCGTCAGGATGCCGGTCGCCACGGCCGCCGGCACGAACAGGAAGGCGGCCACGGCGGCCCACAGCCGGGTGCGGTCCATCGGCGACGGGGACTGCACCGGGCGAGCGGAGACGGAAGCGGATGCGTTATTCATGCCCTCATCCAATACGGGCGGCCGGCGCCGCACAGCCGCCGGGCTACTCAGATCCAGCTGGGGTGTAATTCCTCATTCGTGAGTAGCCGGTTCCATCTCGGCCCAGAGTGGGCTGCTGGACTGTCGAGATGGGCTGTCGACATGGTCCCGCGGGCACCGGGCTCACCCCTGGGTGTTCCGGGTCCGTCGACTTAGGACCTTCAGTTCGGCGACCACGACGTCCGACAGGTCGAGCATTGCTACCTCGTCCGCATCGACCCCACCGACATTGGCCCCACCGCCCTCCTGGATTAGAGCGTTTGTGGGCATGATCCGGTGCTGGTCCAAGACCGGTTCAGTCTCCGAGGCGGTGTGCGAGGTGAGCAGATCTGGCAGGTGCAGCACACTTCCGGCGAATCCAGGGAGGGGGGTGTGGAGTGGCTGGGTCCAGTGGGCGGGGATCGCGTCCAGTCCGTAGTAGGCGCTCGCGATGGCTCCGGTGACCGCGGCGACGGTATCCGTGTCACCTCCGAGGTCGATGGCCGCGCGTATCGCGTCTTCGAAACTGGTGGTGGTGCGCAGGGCCCAGACAGCGGAGCCCAGGCAAGGCCAGACGGCACCGTTGAACTCGGTCGCCTGATCGGGATGCCAGTCAGGTGCGAGGACTGTGGCGTAACGGCCGCAGTGGTCGGGGTGGACGAGGGCAGGGATGCCCGGGAGCATAGTGAGGAGGTCGGTGTCTTCGAGCGTGACGCGATGAGTTCGGGGAAGAGGGCGGTGTCTTCCCAGGCAGCACGGTCGCCGTGCGTGAGGACGGCGACGCGGCGTGCCGCGTCCATGGTGGCCTCTCGGCCGTCAGACGCGACGTGGACCGCGAAGGTCACAGCCCGCACCATGGAGCCGTTTTCCGCAGCTCGCTGGTTGACCTGGAAGTGGATCGCGGCGGCAGGGTCCCAGGGCAAGCCGTCGGTCAGGACGTCTTCGGTCTGCAAGCCGATGTCCTTGGGGCCGAGGCGGCCCATCGCTGGAACCGGGCGAAGACGTCCGGCAGGTCCAGTCCGCCCCGCTCGAGCGGACTCCGCGACCAGCACGGCCATCTGTGTATCGTCGGTGGCCTCGACCGGGTCCCAGCCACCGCCTCCGCTCAACTCGCCACCAGGCACGGGGAACCGCGCGGAGAACGCTCCCTGGGGGCCGAACTCGAATGGGCCCCAGGGCATCACCCACCGCTGAGCCGACGATCACACCGGCGGTCCGCTGAATCCGCTTCATTCACGCAGGCTATCCGTGCCGCGTAGTACGCCTCCGGTGTACTCCAGCTGGTCCGCCTCCAGGTGTGCGAGGTGCTCGACGACCGCTGCGCGGTCGCGTGCGGCGTAGGCGCTCAGCAGGTCGAGTGCCCGCACGAAGCCTCGTTCATCCGGGGGTCGGTGAAGTCCCCGAAGTCCTTCATCGAATCTCCGTGCCCGTGCTCGATCGGTCGGGCGCGGGGCACCGTGAGCCCCAGGTCGAGGCGCTTGTCCATGTCCAGGCCCAAGGTGTCGTACTCCCACTACCCAGGAGAGGTGTTCAGCGGTAAGGGCTCCAGCGGCCGAATCGGGCCACCAGCTTCCGCGCCGCGTTCTGATCCAGCCCGAGGGCGGCGGCTGCCTGTTCGGCGGTCGCGTCCTGCCGGGCATCGTGGGCCGGCCAGTAGCCGGTCTCCACGGCGGTTACCTCCAGTCGGCGGGCTGCCCGCAGCGCTGCCAGCGGTGAGGTCTTCGCGAGCTTCCCGATCTCTTCTTCCACCTGGGCCAGGAGAGCGGTGAATGTCTCCGGCAGAGGAATGGCGGACATCTCTACCTCATCGGTGTGCTCATCCCATTCGCGAGAGCATGCGTCCGGCGCTGCCAAGCCCGCATCGAGCAGCTTCTGGTCGCCGATCTCGTCCCAGTCGAGTCGGTGCTCTGTGCCGGTCCAGCCACAGGAACACACCGCGCGCAGCGCGGCCGCCCGGGGTCCGTGCGCGAAGCGCCCGTCGTAGAAGCTCCACTGCGAGACCGATTGTCCGCCCCCACCGGAACTCATTGCCAAAAAGACGGGTTCCGGAACGGTGCCATCGGCCAGGAGCACACCGACCGCGCCTTCGTGCGAGGCACCGAACTCCTCCGTTGTCCACGTCTCCCGCTCACCCATGGAACCCGCCCTTCCAGCCGCTTCACCTGCGCCGAACGCGCCCCGGATCCGGGGCGCCGGAGACGACGATGCCGCAGTTCAGGGGGCGGCACTACCAGAATCACCAAAGCGGTGGAGGCCACGGCCCGCCCGTGGTCGACAGCCGCCGTACGACCTCGATACATCACGGCTCTGCTGGATCGGCTGGAGGGCGGCCGAGATGCCGCAGTGCGCCAGCACGCCGCACAGGGCGGCTCGTACGGTGCGCCGGGGCGCGCCATGGGCGTCGGCAGGGCCACCGCGCAGTCGCGCCGCGACACGCTGCTGAAGCCGGAGAAAGTCCCGAGCGTGATGGAGCAGCGGGCCACCGGCAGTAGCTGACCGGTGCGCCCTGCGCGGTCGTCAGTACAGGTCGAGGACGGCGCGGAGCGCCTGGCTGACGTGGTCCATGACGTCGATGGCTACGGCCGTGCACGGCAGGAATGTCTGCCGACAAGGCCGTGATCGAGCTCATCGGCACCGACGGCTCAACCCCTACCTCGCCGCGTGCGGCGGCTTCCCAGAGGCCGCGCTCGCGCTGTATCGGTGGAACAGCAACCTCACCGCAGCGTGTTCTTTCGAACCGCTGGCCACCTGAAGATCATGCTCCGCAACGTGCTGGATGCCCGGCCTGTACGCCATCAGCAGCGCCAGGGACGCACCATCGAGTGGTACGACGACGTGTCCGTCCCGCTCAGCGGCAAGACCCGCGCCGACATCGACAAGGCCCACCAGCGCGCCCGAAGAAGCGCGGCTGCCACACCGCGCGGAAAGATCATCGCGGAGCTGAGCTTCGGGTTCTGGCGCTTCTTACTGGCCCGGCAGTACCGGGCCAGTCTCCGGCCCAGTACTGCCCTCGCACACGCGCTACCTCGGGTCCCGGCTGAGCTGAGCCGTCGACCAGCGGTAGCCGAGCGCGACCACGCGAGTGGTAAGCAGGACCGCAGGCCGCCGTGCCGTGCGCACCGGATGTGGAAGCGCAGTCCGGACGGGGTTTCCGGTCGCCCCTACTTGGTCGTGTGCGTGGGGTAGACCTCAACGTCGGTGTAGGCGCCCTTGATCTCCCCCGCGCCCGCAGGCCACTTCAGGCTCACGGTGTGGGTCTCGTTCGGAGGCGTCACCTCGATGTCGGTCGGGGACGCGAGGCTGTCGCCGGTGTTGTCGATGTCGTAGGCGAGGTTGAAGACAGCGGCGTCGCCCGGCTTCAGGGTGGTGACTCGCGGCTGGGCGTGGCCGCGCTCGATGGGGTTCGAGGTGTTGTCGGCGTCCTTGATGTTGACGCCCGCAAAGCCTGTCGCCGAACAGGTGGTCGAACCCCGGTTGATCATGGTGATGTCGATCCTGCCGGAGTCCACGTCGGGCGCGGCGTCCGTGGCGTCGATGGCCAGGTCCTCCGTCTTGCAGAACGTGACCTTGCCGCCGGTCTTCGTCGAGCCGTTCGCGGCGTTCGCACGGGCCTCAGTGCCCTCGCCGGAGCCCGACTTCGCGTTGCTGGCCTCCGAGCCGTCGGCGCCCGAGCCACCCTCCGGCTTCGAACCACCGTCCGAGGAGAAAGAAGACGAGGACGAGGAGCTCTTGGAGGGCGAGTCCTTCCCGGAGCCGTCGCTGCCACAGGCCGTGAGCGAGAGGGTGGCGGCGACGCCGACGGCGGCGAGAGCAGTGATGCGGGTGTACTTCACGGTGTTTCCCCAGGAGTAGCGCGGTGCATGTGGTCGGAAGCATTTGTATCTCGCACCGAGTTACAGGCGGTCCTCCGCGACGTCTTCGTTCTGTCACAGGCATATTGACCTCACGGTCCGCCAAGGCGTCACCATACGGTCACCAAGGGGAGGAGGCCCGCGCCGAGATCCTGGCGCGGCATCCGAAGGCGCGGCTGGAGGTGTGCCGGGTCGACCTGGCCGACCTGGCCTCGGTAGAGGAGTTCGCTGACGGGCTCATCGCCGATGGCACGGCCCTCGATCGGCTCGTCAACAACGCGGGGGTGATGGCGCCGCCCACCCGATGACCACCGCCGACGGCTTCGAGCTTGCAAATGGGCAGCAACTTCTTCGCCCCCTTCGCCTTGACAGTCCGTCTTCTTCCGCCCGAGCCCTCTGCAAGTCCCAGTTGCACCAGGCACCGGTGGTGCTCTTCCTGTCGGGCGCTTTGCCGTATGCATCGCGTACGAATGTGTTCGATGGTGAGTATGGCGATGTCCCAGCCACGGAAGGGCTGGAAAGCGCCGCGTCAGGCGAAGGCTTTGCGGGGAGGTACGAGCAACTACATCGCTCGGAGTAGCCAGGGGGTCACGTGGGGTGGAAAGACGCGTTCGGTGAAGCGATGAACGAACTGGGGACGATACACAGGCAGTTGGAGCGTCTCGATGACCCAACAGTCGGGCTGACCGCGCTGCACGGGGAGCTCACCCAGACCCGCCTGAAGATCCTCGAACTCATACAGGGGGGCGTCACCGGACTGCGCGAAGAGAACCGGGAAGTACGCCGACGCCAGGACCGGATGATCAGCGACCTGAACGAGACGCGGAGCGAGCTTCGGGAACTGCTGGACCTCGCCGACGTCCTCCGCCCCTTCGTACCGGCCGATAGGCCGGGCGGGCAGGCCGACCAGGGCGCGCAGACGGATCCTGAGGAGACGACGCCACCGGAACGCGGCGTTGAGGACGGCTACGGCTCCGCCGCCCCCGACACAGCGCCTCCGGCCGTCTCATCCGACACCAACTCACAGGGGGGAACTATGGAACACGCCAAGCGGCAGCCGCCCGAAGCTGGGAGCCACGACCAGGACGTCGCTCTCAGGAACGCCATCGAAGCCGCTTACCGGGGCACGGACTCCTCCGTCGACCAGCCTTCCACTACCGGACGGGCACCCGCCGACGCGAAAGATCCGCAGGTCGCCCACGGCATCCTGCTGCTGAAGGCCGCCGGCGTGGCCTCCGCGGAACTGACGGCGCACCGCGACACCTGGGAGTGGCTTGCCGCCCTGGCCGTAGACCACGACCACTTCCGCACCCCGCCCGCTGTCGAGGACATCAAGGAAGGCCGCGTCCGAACCGTCCTGTCCGGACGCTCACTCATCGCGCTGCTGATCAAACTGTGGAACACCCGCTCCACCGCCGCCCCGCTGGAGGGCGACTGGGCACTGGCTACGACCTCTTACAACCGCATCGCGGACGAACTCGCCAACGTCACCGGACAAGGCGAGACCATCCCCATCGTTCTGGACGACGGACTCCCGCGCCAGGAGACCGACGGCTGACCAGCACACCGACTGAACAACTACGGCGGTCGCACCGGATCGATCCGGTGCGACCCCCCGCTGTGCCACACCCCCGGCCCCCCCCCCGCCCCCCCGCACACGGGGGGCCCCCCCCCCCCGATAGACCTGGGCCCGGCCCCC